>NZ_LNCE01000001.1:0-36378 GCF_001445815.1 Janthinobacterium sp. Ant5-2-1
GGGAAAAACCGCCGATGCCGCCGTTCGCGGCCAGGCCGGCCGGCACGGAACAGGTCAGGATATTGCCAACCGGTATGGAGCAGGTGGTCGGCAAGGTGGGCGTGATCACCAGGCCCGCCAAATTGGCCGGCAAGGTATCGGTCAGGGTAATGGGCGCGGTGCTCACCCCGTCGCCGCTGTTCGTCACCACGACGCTCCAGCTCAGGGTCGCGCCGATATTCACGCTGGCATGGTCGACGGTTTTCTTCACCGCCACTTTCGGGCTGGTGATGGTGCTTGTCGTCTGGCACACGCTGGCCGAGCTGCAAGCCGGATTGTCCGGACCACTGGGCATGATGCGGTTCGACAGGCTGCCAGCGGCCGTGGCGTGGGCGGTAATGACGACCGTGCGGCTGCCGTTCAGGGCGGCCAGCTGGCCGGGGGCGACCGTACACGTCTGCGTGCTCGACGCCACCCAGCTTGCCAGCGGCGGGCACGTCACGCCCGGTGCGGCCACCACGTTCGTCACCACCAGGTTCGGCGGCAGCAAATCGGCGAGGCTGACGATGCCCTGGTTGGCAATATTGCCCGTATTGCTGGCCGTGATCGTCCAGACGATATTCTCGCCCACGTTGGCCGTGGCCTTGTCGGCCGTCTTGGTGACGCGCACGTTCGGTCCCGGCACCGTCACCGTGGCCGTGTTCGGATAATCGTTCGCCACCTCGGTGGACGTGGTGGCGATGGTGCTGGTCACCGAGGAAATATTGCTGCCCGGCTGGGTGTACGACAGGTTGAAACTGAACGTCTGTCCTGGCGCCAGGATCGCGGGCAAGCCCGTGAACGTGATGAGGCCGGTGCCCGCGTTGTAGCTGCCGCTCACGCCCGTGACCGACACGCCCGCCAGGCCCGTGGCCAGCTGCAAACTGTACGTCACGCCTTCGGCCGCGCCTGGTCCCAGGTTGGCATAGGTGACCACGCCAGCGATGACATCGCCCGCATTCGACGTGCCGGGGAAGCCGTTCAAGGTCGTGGTCACGTCGACCAGCGGCTTGCTGACGACGGTCGTCGTCTGGCAGGCGGCCGGCGTGACACAGCTTGCGCCATTGCCGCCCGACGGCAGCACGCTGTTGATGAAATTGCCTGCCGCCGTGGGGCTGGCGCTGATGCTCACCTGGGCGCTGGCGCCCGGCGCCAGGCCGGCCGGCACCGTGCAGGTCAAGGTATTGCCGGCCGGCACCGCGCAGGTGGCGGGCGCCGTCGGCGTGATGACGATGCTGGCCAGATTGGCGGGCAAGGTATCGCTCAGGGTCAACGCCGCCGTGGTGGCGCCCGTGCCGCTGTTAGCGGCGCTCAAGGTCCATTGCACGGTGTCGCCCACCGTGGCGGCCGTCTTGTCGACGGCTTTCTGCACGCGCACGAGGGGACTGACGACGCCCAGCGGCTCGCTGTCGACGTTATTCGCGGGGATGGGGTCCAGGGTGGTGCTGCCGGCCGTGGTGGTAATCGTCAGGCTGCCGCTGGCGGGCAGATTGAAGGTGACGCTGCAATTGATGCGCGAGCCGGGAACGAAGGGAGAGACGGGTGCGCTGCAGCTGGGCGTGGCGCCGGCCGGCAAGCCGCTCATGACGCAAGTGGGCGCGGCCGCGTTGTCGGGGCCGTTATTCGTGCACACGCCCGTGGCGGTGATGGGGCTGCCCGCATTGTAGGGGCCGGGCGGCACGGTGGTGACAGCCTGCATGTCCGCCTGCAGGCGGCGGTTGCTGATGGTACACGTGACGGGTGCTTCGGGCATGGTGAGGTTGCCCGCGTTGGCTGCGCCGCTGGAAATGACGGCGGCCGTGTCCGTGCGCACGCAGCTGTAGCTGCTCTGATACTGGGCCAGATCCGTAGCCGTGCCCGCGCTTTCCGCAAACGTCACGAGGTTGCCCACGCGCACCACGGCGCTGGCCGTGGCGCCGTTGCCGCCCTGCGCGCCAGCCGTGCCGTTGGCATTCATGATGAACAGGCCGCTGTCGCTGGCCGGTGCCAACACCTTCAGCACCGTCAAGGTATTCGTCCTGACCGCGGCCGTGGTGCTGCTGCTGTTGTTGCTGAGATCGCTATCCGTTTCGTTGGGCGAGACGGTCACGTTGGCCGTATTCACGATGCTGGCGGCGTCGCCCGGCGTGGCCGTGATCGTCACCGTCAGGTAGGAACCCGTGGTGGGGGCGCTGACGGCGGCGTTCACGGGCAAGTTACCCATGGTAATGCTGACGCTGTTGCTGCCCGAACCCGAGGTTTTCGTGCCGCAGGAAGCGCTGCCGCTGGCGGCGCACGTCCAGCTGACATTGCTCAAGCTGGCCGGCAGGACATCGCTGAAGGTGGCGCCAGCGCTGAGGGCCGGGCCGCGGTTCCAGACTTTCATGGTGTAGCTCAAGGGCTTGCCCACGGAAAACTGCGCCGGCCCCATCTTGCTGACGGCCAGGTCGGTCTTGCTATTCGTACAATCGGCATAGGAACTGGCCAGGCCGGGATCGCGCAATTGCGCAGCTGGAATAATTTCCGTCACATTGTCAGGACGCGTCCAGCGCATGTGCAAATAATTGATGCCGCCCACGTTATTCCACAGGACGCGGGCCAGATAACAGCCGCCGGGCGTGGCGCTATTGAAATTGCCGGCCAAATTCTGGAAATCCGTTTCATTATTCGAATATTCGGCAACGCTGCCCACGGCCACGTTGTAGACGGTATTGCGGTAATTGGTCGAATATTGGGTCGAGAAATCCACCTTTACGTCGTCATCGTGCGCCACGCTGAATTTGTAATTTCCCGCCTGTGGAAAAACCACCAGCGTGTACATCACGCGGCCCATGATCCAGGCCCGGCAGGCGGCCGACGTTTGTTGCGTATCGAGGTTGCATAATTGCGCGGGATTGGCGGCCGTGCCATTGGCCCAGTCCAGTTGTCCCGAGGTGCCCGTGCGCGCCGCGTTGGCGGCGGGATTGGCGGCCAGCGCGGCCAGACTGGCGAGCCGGCCCGTGCTGCCCGCGTTGAAGCCATTGTTGTAATTGGGTGTGGGCGGATTGGCCGGCACCCGCTCGATGCCGCGGTAATCCTCCCACAACACCTGTGCAGTAGCGGGCGCGGCGACGCCCAGCAGCAGGGAAACGAGCGCCAGCGGCGCAACATGACACTTGGAAAGATGGGGTAAGCGGACGCGGCCGACAATCGCGGCCAGCATCTCCATGTAGCGTCCGGCGAAAGAAAAAGCTGCATGGCGGCCGGAAAGGCCTGCCGTTTCCTGGAGTGTTTTGATCATGTTGTTCGCTAAGAAATGTACCGCTGCAGATGCAGACCAATATAAAAATGACATTTATTTGTCATGATTATATGAACAAGTAACAGTTCCAGAGTACGACAACAGTGGTTTTTTCGTTACCAACAAAGAAATTAAATTATCTCGTTGATATTTCGCAACACATTCATCACATTCATCAGGTAATTACGCTGACGCTCTATTTTCTATCGCATACTGATCAGCTGCACATCGCATTTAAATTATCATTTGCATAATCATGCGAAACTATCAAACACATAGTTTGTTTTTTAAAAGAAATTATTAATACTGATTATCAGCATTAATTTCAATACGCATTTTCATTTCATTGCCAAGGCGCCCTGCATTCCATCTTGCGCTGCAGCATATTCATTTTCCAGCGCCTGCTGTCAATACCAATTTCACTGCATTTACATCTATCGCCCTGCAAGAGATTGCATGCGGCACGATGCATTGGTCTTGCAAAAAACGGGGGAGCATGCGAAGCGGCTATCGCGCCGGCGCCCGGATCGCTTACTATCGCCCCATTGCGCCCTGCGCCACCATCCCTTTGCCAGAGGAGTCCTGATTGACGCCACACGCCTACCGCCGCACGCTGCTGGCCTGCGCCTGCGCCTTGCTCGCGGCCTGCACCCCGTTCGCGCCGCCGCCCGCCGCCACGCTCCCGGCCACGCCGGTAGCGGCGCCAGCCATGCCCGCGCCTGCATGGCAACAGCCAGGCGTGCAACTGCTGCACATCGCGCCCGACGAATCCCTGCTGACCATCACCGTGCGCCGCGGCGGCGCGCTGGCGCGGCTCGGGCACGACCACGTGGTGGCCAGCCAAACCCTGCAGGGCGTCGTGGCGCCCGCGCTGGGACGCGCGCAGTTCCGCTTCCGGCTCGACGAGATGAGTGTGGATGAAGCCGCATTACGCCAGGCGGCCGGCTTGACGACGACGCCGTCGGCCGACGCCATCGCCGGCACGCGCCACAACATGCTGGTGCGCGTGCTCGAGGCGGAACGCTATCCGTGGGTCAGCATCGCCGCGCGCCGCACGGGGAACAAGCAGGTGTTTGATGCCGACATCACCCTGCATGGCGTGATGCGCACGGTGCAGCTGCCGGTGCGCATCGAGGAAGCGGCCGATGGGCGCCGCCTGCAGGTCAGCGGCAGCCTGCTATTGAAACAGAGCGACTTCGGCATCGTGCCGTTCGCCGTCCTGGGCGGCGCCATGGCCGTGCAGGATCAGATGGAATTGGCGTTTCGCATTACCGCCCGGCAAGAACTCAGCGTGCCAGGATCAGGCGCAAACCCAGACCGATGAAGATGGTGCCGGCCACCCGGTCCAGCCACAGGCCGGCGCGCGGGCGGCGGTTCAGCCACAGGCCGACGGCGCCGGAAAAATAGCCGAGCAGGCCGAACAGCACGCACGCCTGCGCCGTGAAGACCAGGCCCAGCTGCGCCGTCTGCCAGCTGGCATTGCCCTGGCCCGCGACGATGAACTGCGGCAGGAACGAGAGGAAAAACAGCACGACTTTCGGATTGATACTGTTGGCAAACAAACCCTTGCCGAACAGGCGCAACAAGGATTCGTCGGGCAAGGCCGCCGCGCCATCGACTCTGGCGCCGCCACGGCTGCGCAAGGCGCCGATGCCCAGCCACACAAGATACAGCCCGCCGGCCACTTTCAGCATGGTAAATGCCGTGGGCGAGGCGGCCAGCAGGGCCGACACGCCGATGGTCGCCAGCACCGTGTGCGTGAGGCAGCCAAGGGCGCAGCCCAGGCCGAAGGCCATGCCCTGGCGGCGCCCGCGTGACATGCCCACGCCCAGCACCATCAGGTTGTCGGGGCCGGGACTGGCGGTGATCAACACGGCGGCGGCCAGGAAGGCCAGGAACTGGTCGGGACTGAGCATGAATATCTCGCGGGCAAAGGCGCCATGATACCGGAGCGGGCGCCATGCGGGCAGGACATGAAATTGCCCGTGTGTCACCGAGAGTCGATTAAAATGGGCATTCAATAGCAAACGGCGTTGCCGCCCATTCCCGCGCGATCATCACCAATCCCATCAATGCCAGCCCACCCGCCCCCATTCCGCCACCGCGCTTCCAGCTCCCGCGTCAGCGCCTGGCTATGCGGCTGGCTGCTTCTGTTCAGCCTGCTGAGCATGATGGGCGCGGCGCAGGCAGGCCCACTCCCCATGGACAAGCAAGGCATCCATCACCTGGGCGATGGCGGGCAACTATTTTTTGCCGAGAATGAAGCGGCGCCGGCCGATGCCGCCGCCCTGCCCGCCTGGCTGGCGCGCCAGCGTCCGGCCGACCAGGTCGACCTGTTCGGCGGCGCCTACTGGCTGCATGCGCAAGTGCGCAACGACAGCGGCGAAGCGGCCTGGGTCATCGACCCGAACGACACCCTGATCGACCTGGTCGATATACACGTATATGGCCCCGGGCCGTACACGGCGCCGCAGACCTTGCTGACAGGCTACCAGCGTCCGCACGAGTACTTATTGCATTACGGAAAAAATGTGCAACTGGCGCCGGGCGCCACGTATGACATCCTGATCCGCTTTTCCAGCCCCTATTACGCGCGCGCGCCCATGTTCGGCGTGAAGACGCAGCGGGATTACCGCAAGCTGGTGGGCAAGGAAAACTTCCTGATGGTCGCGTCCATCGGCGCCCTGCTGGCGCTGGGCCTGTTCAATTTCTTCATCTTTTCCATCACTCTGGAAAAAGCCTCGGCCTATTACGCGCTGTACGTGCTGACGTACGGCCTGGCGTGGGCCATGACTTTCCACGTCTTTGCCGACCTGTTCGACTGGCACATGCTGCAGCTGCACTACGTGCCGTTTTTCCTGCTGCCCGTCTTCAGCACCCTGTTCTACATGCATTTCCTGCGCCTGCGCGACTACTCGCCCCGGCTGCACAGCATCAGCAAGGTCAACCTGGTGCTGCCCTTGCTGCTGCTGCCGAGCTGCTTCTTCGCCCTGTCGTATGCGCATACCCTGGCCACCATCGCCATCAGCATCTGGATGCTGATGGCGCTCATCTGCGGCATCGTCGTCTGGCGCCGCGGCTACCAGCCGGCGCGCTTCTTCGTGCTGGCCTTCGTCGCCCTGATGCTGCCCGGCTTTCTGATCCTGCCCGCCAACCTGGGCCTGATGCCGGCCATGGTGGCCAACGCCCAGCTGGTGACCTTGCTGGGCGGCACCTTCGATGGCTTGCTGCTGGCCTTTGCCCTGGCCGACCAGATCCGATTGCTGCGCAACAACCTGGAACAGCGCGTGCAGGAACGCACCCTGGCGCTCACCCTCAGCAACGACGCCCTGTTGAAGGCCAAGGAACACGCGGAAGTGGTCAGCCGCCACCGCATCGATTTCCTGTCCGCCATGAGCCACGACATCCGCACGCCGCTGGCCGGCGTGATCGGCATGCTGAAATTCGCCCTGCGCGACCAGTCCGTACGCGGCCGCACGCAGGAATACCTGCGCATCGGCCTGCACAATGGCGTGTCGCTCCTGACCATCCTCAACGACATCCTCGATTTCTCGAAGATCGACGCGGGCAAGCTGACCCTGGAAACGGTGGACTTCGACTTGCTGGCGCTGATCGGCGACGCGGCCGGCATCGTGCAGGGCCAGGCCGACGCCAAGAGCCTGCTGCTGCGTCGCGAACTGGCGCTGGACTTGCCGCGCTACGTGCGCGCCGACCCCACGCGGCTGCGGCAAATCCTCATCAACCTGCTGGGGAATGCGCTGAAATTCACGGCCAATGGCGAAGTGCTGCTGGAAGTGCGGCGCGCCCGCACGCCGCCGCGCCAGGATGGCCGCAGCGCCATCGAATTCATCATCAGCGATACAGGCCCCGGCATCGACGCGGACACCTTGCCGCGCCTGTTCCAGAAATTCGAGCAGGCCGACCATTCCACCACGCGCCGCTACGGCGGCACGGGCCTGGGCCTGGCCATCTGCAAGGAACTGGTCGAACTGATGAAAGGCACGATCGGCGTGGAAAGCCGGGTCGGCATCGGCTCGCGCTTCCATTTCACCTTGCCGCTGGAAGACGGCAGCGCTCCCGCGGCCGATGCGCGCCGGCCCGCACGCCACGCGCGCCACGCCTGCCGCCTGCGCATCCTGTGCGCCGAAGACGTGCGCACCAACCAGATCATCATCGGCACCCTGCTCGAAGGCATGGGGCATGAGGTGACCATCGTGGAAAACGGCGAACAGGCGCTGCGCGCGCTGGGCTCCGGCGCCTACGATTGCGTGCTGATGGATGGCCGCATGCCGGAGATGGATGGCGAACAGGCCGCGCGCCTGATCCGCGCGGGGGGCAACGCGCAATTCCCCATTGCCGACGCGCAGATTCCCATCCTTGCGCTGACGGCCAACGCCAGCGAACATGACCGGCAGCGCTACCTGGCGGCCGGCATGGACGACTTCCTCAGCAAGCCCGTCGACGAAGCGCTGCTGTTCGAAAAAATCGACGCCATCATCGACCTGCTGCTGGCGCGCGGCCACGCGCTGCCGCCTGCCGTACCCACCGAGGACGATACCCTGGCGCGCCAGTTCGGCCTGGACGCCGCCGACGACGAGCCGCCCGCGCCGGCCGATCCCATGACGGCGCCCGTCCACATCCTGCCGCTGGCGGGCCTGTCGCCGCAGCACTTGCAGCGCATCGCGCAAGCGTTCCTGACGGAAGCGCCACGGCGCCTGGACCTGGCTTGCCACGCCGTGCGCGATGGCAACGCCAGCGCCGCGGCAGCAGCCTTCCACGCCTTGAAAGGCAGCGCCGGCTACCTGAGCCGCCCCACCCTGCACGGCCTGTGCCACCAGATGGAAACCCTGGCCTCGAACGGCCAGCTCGATAACGTGGAACAGTTCCTGCCGCAGCTGCAAGAGGCGCTCGATGCGGCGCGGCGGGACCTGGAAGCTCAGCCCGCAGGCTGAGGCATCCAGCCATGCGCTTGTAGCCACGCCAGCAACAGCCGTGGCCACGCGGCCGGTTCGCTGCCCGGCTTGCCCAATCCCCATCCATGTCCTCCGCTCTGGAACTGGTGCAGTTCGACGGGCACGCCCGCGCGGCGCAGGGCGGCCGCCATCAATGTACTGTTTTCGGGCGGTGAAATCGGGTCGTCGAGGGCCTGCGCGATGAAGGCGGGCGGCGTGCGCGCATCGACGTGCAATTCCACCGACAGCGCATCGCGCGCCGCCCGCGCGGGATGGGCGCCCAGCAGCTCTTTCTTCGCATGCGTCGTGTCAAATGGCCGCTGCATGGTCAGCACGGGATACAGCAGCACGACGAAATCGGGCCGCGCGGAGACGCTATCCATCGCATCGACGGGCGCATAGCGGGCGGCGTCCGGCTGGACGGCCGTCATGCCGGCCAGGTGCGCGCCGGCGGAAAAACCCAGCATGCCGATGCGCGCCGGGTCGATGCCCCATTCGGCCGCGTGCGCACGGATCACGCGCATGGCGCGCTGGCCATCCTGGAATGGCGCGGCCACCCCGCCGCCTTCCTGCGGCAAGCGGTACACGAGTTCAAACGCCGTGACGCCCTGCGTTTGCAGCCAGCTGGCGGCGGGGCCGCTCTCCTTGCCCGCCTCGATATGCGCATAGCCGCCGCCGCTGACCAGGAGAATGGCGATACCGTTCGGCTGCGCCGGGCGGTGCGCGATCAGATACGGTTGCTCGACCTGCGTGATGGAGCCCTTGGCGCTGTCGCGCTGCGGGCCCGGCGCCGCGCCACCGGGCGGCGCGCCGGGCCACAGCACAATCGCGCCGGACGGCGCCGCGCCCGCGTGCAGGTGAAACAGGACTAGACACGACAGCATCAGGTGTCGCATGCCTAGAAATCCTTCTCGCCCTGGATCACGGCCGGATAGCCCGTCATGGCGCGCGACGTTTGCATGCCGGCCATCACGGCCGCCTCGACGCAGCCCGCGTTGAGGCCCGTCCTGATCCAGTCGCCCGTGAGGAACAGGTTGCTGAACCCTGACTGGTCGGTGGCCAGCCGGTACTGCGTGCTGCCCACCACCGACATCACGTAGCGCTCGGACGGGTCGACGTTGGCGCGCCAGTACTGGCTGTCGAAGCGCGCCGGTCCCGCAGCTTCCTTCGCATCGACCAGCCATTGCCACGGAAACGCACCCGGCGCGCCCGCCTCGGACCACAGCGCGCCGATCTCGCGCTCGAGCTGGTGCAGCGCGCCCTGCTTCGCCCTGGCCGCGCAGCGGGAGGGAAAGTCCGTGTCGGTGACGGGCGGGTAGCTGTCGACGGGGAAGGCGCTGCAAAAGTACGAGACGTTTTTCGGCTCCAGTCCCGCCGGCCAGTCTTCGTGCGCCAAGAGTTGGTCCATCGGCGCCCACGTGTCGTACGGCTCCGTAAAGGCCGACAGCACCGGCTGCTGGCCTTTCGGCTGCGTGGTCCAGCCCATCTGCGCCAGATTCTTGTTGAGCCACACCTGGTAAGCCTGCGTGGCCACGGTTTTCACCTTGTCGGCCGCCAGCTGCAGGGCCGGGCTTTGTGCCAGCAGCTGCGGGCACAGCGCTTGCAGCGAGCCGATGGAAATGCCGAACACCACCTTGTCGAAGTCGACGCCCTTCTTCAATACCGTGGCGGGCAGCGCGCGGCCGAACGCCTGCCGGTATTGCTGCGGCCAGGCGCTCCAGTACGATTCCAGATTGACTTCCTGCGCCTGCAGCAGCGTCGCCTGGGCCGGTTCGATCTGCGCGTAGTCGGGCGCGCTGGGCCAGCAGGCGAGGCCCTTGACGTCCACCAGCGGCGCGTAGCCGGCGACGGGGTCCTTCAATTGCACCTGCTGCGTGATGCGGATGCTGTCGATGTCGCCCGCGCCCGGCACGAGTTCTTCCACGCGCTGGAAGAATTTGAATTCCACGCCCCTTTTCTTCAGCACTTCGTACATCGGCGTAAAGATGGTGTCGCCCATGCCGGCCTGCATCTTGAACATGATGCCGCCCTTGTAGGCCAGGCCGATGCGCGCCATCGAGCGCAAGAGCGTCCCCGCCTCGATGTTCGGCCTGGAAAAATCGCCGCCTTCGTAGGCAAACACCAGATCGTAAAAGCCGCGCACGGGCGCCGAGTTGACGCTGAACTGCTCGTCCCCGCCATGTTTTCTCAGCCAGGCACGGAAATCGATATCGTTGATGACGTCAAAGCCGTTCTTGAACACGCCATCCTCGAACATGCCTTTCATGACCGTGATACCCAGGTCCAGGCAGGTGAACAGGCGGCGCAATTCATCGTCGCCATCGATCAGGGCCCGGTAGCGCAGGCGCAGCCACGCGCGGATGCCGTTCAGGGTGCTGGCCAGCAACTGATGGCGGGCCTGGTCGTGGCGCGTGGAGTCGGGCGCCAGGTCGGCCACCAGCGCCACCAGCGCGCCGACGGACAAGCCCACGTCCAGCCCCAGTTCATCGGCTTGCCCCACCACCTCGTCGGCCAGGCGGCGCAGCCAGCCCGGCCACACGCCCTCTCCCTGCGATGCGCTGGCGCGCACGATGCGCGCGTCGGCATCGGCCACTTGCCGGATCTGGCGTATCCACTGCTCGATCCAGCCCACCATGGCGATGGCCATCTGCCACAGGGTGATGTCTTCACCGCCCTCGCCCGGCTCGCCCGGCAAGGTGGGAAAGACGATGGACCAGTTGCGCCACTCTCCCTTGACGTCTTCCGACAGAGCCACGTAATCGTGCTGCTTGAAGGCGTCGCGCCAGGTGGCCAGCGGCGCGCCGGGCGGGCGCTCCAGGCTCGCATACGCTTCCTTGATCATTTTGAAAGCGTTCGCATAAAAGCCGAACCAGATGTGCAAGCCGTGTTCCTCGATGCGCTGGCCCGCTTGCGCATTGCGCCCGCTGGCGCCCTTGCCGCCCAGGCGCCAGCCCAGCTGGTAGACGGTGATGGCGTGCCGGTTTTGCCAGCCCGGCTGGTTCGTCAAATAATACGCGGTGGTCATGGCCGCCACCCCGCCGCCGAGAATGGCGATCTTTTCCGGCGCGATGCGGGAATTGTCGACCAGCTCCTCGCCCGGCATGGCCGTGAAATCGAAGTTCACATTGAAGGGCAAGATGGCCGTTTGCGGTCCCAGCTGCAAGCCCAGGGTCTGGTCCAGCGGGAAACTGTCAAATGCATGCACCGTGCACTCGTAGTCATAGCCGAGCAGGCGCGCGCTGTGCAGGCGGTTGATCTCGGCCGGCGCGGCCACGAGGGCCTGGTACACGGCTTTCACGCCCGCACTGTCGGGGAATTGCTTGAGGAAAATCTGGTCGATGCGCGGATTGCGCAGCAAGGACAGAATATCGGCCCAGCCGGCCTGGTCCATGTCGAAGAAATCGGGGATGGAGAGAAAAATCTGGAACGCCTGCTCGATGAGCTCCAGGAAACTGTTGACGGGTTTGTGCGGCCCCGTCTGCACGGTGGCGTTGACTTCCAGCAGCGGGTGCAGGGCCAGTTTCGTTTCCGGCGAAAAATGCTGGAAGCCCTTCGCGGCGACGGAGCAGCGCAGCGGCTCGCTGCCGGCGGCGGGAATCTCGTAGTCGCACAGGTATTTCGGATAACCGAACAGTTCGCGCCCGTTGATCAGGGCCATCGCGTCATCGACGAAAATATGGCACGGGTACCAATAGATATGCGCGAGCTTACCCGCGTCATCCATCTGCCCCACCATGATCCAGGTGACGATGTCGACTTCCGTGATCCAGCCCTTGGCCTGGTCGACGGGATTGGCGGAGTCCGCATGGTTGACACGCGTAAACGTCAGCATCACATACGGCGACAGGGCTTTCAGGGTCATCTTGCTGCCCGCCACCTGGTTCAAGGTGGTATTCACGGTGGCCTGCAGCTTGGCCAGATCACCCTTGACGAAATAGCCGTACATTTCCGACTGTTTCAATTGCAGCGGCGAGTGCATCATCACCGAACCGCGCTGATAGATATACGAAGGTCTTGCCGAAGGTTGCGCCGTCATTGCCCTGCCCCTGTGAAGTTTCAGAAAAACAAGATTGCTACAGTGTATTTTAGAAACAGCAATGAATGATATGAAATAAATTAAAGGATTTTCCAAGATGCATAGCGTAGGCTTGCGCACGGCAGCCGGGGCAAGCCCATGCCATCGGGTGTAGGATGAAACATCTTGAGCGTTCCGAGCACCATGCCATGGCAATGATTACCACCGACTACGTTTCTACTTATTCAGGCAACCGTTTTTATCCCTTGCGCCCGCATATCGACAAGGTCGCCATCGAGGACATCGCCCACGGCCTCGCCTACCAGTGCCGCTTCAATGGACAGACGCAAGTGTTTTACTCGGTTGCCCAGCACAGCCTGATCGTCGCCGAACTGGTGCCGCCCCATTTGCGCCTGGCCGCCCTGCTGCACGACGCGGCGGAAGCCTACCTGGGCGACATGGTAAAACCCTTGAAAGTGTTGCTGCCGGAATTTGCCGTGCTGGAAGACAAGGTCAGCGCCATCATCGCCACCACGTATGGGTTGGATTTTTCCGATTACGCGCCCATCAAGCGGGCCGACCTGATCGCGCTGGCGACGGAAAAGCGCGACCTGATGCCGCACTCGGCCGAACGCTGGGCTTACCTTGACGGCATCGCCCCCTTGCCCGGTATAATCGAAGCCATGGGCCCGGCCGAAGCCAAGCAGCGCTTCCTGCATGCCTTTGCCCAGCTGAGCGGACTTGGACTTGCCGCATGAATGCTACGACCTTGCCTCACCAACGGGCGCTAAGCCCCGGTTTTTGCATGGCTTTTTTAGATATCCACAGCAACTGTGGATAAAGTTGTTGATAAGCCCCTCTTGACAAGCCGCAACACCAGTATTGATGCGGGTTTCAACAATTTGCTGATTTCACAGGCAATTTTTTACCCCAATGAAATCAATGACTTGCAATCATGAATTTGCACTAGAGCAAAGTTACTTCACCACCATGAAAATATATTTTGCTGTGCATAAGCGCTCCTGGCGCCAGGTAGCCTTGTCTGAACAGCATTGTTTTGACAAACCCCGCAGACTGGCATAGTGTGGAATAGCGCGCACGATCAATGGTGGATAAACGCATGAACATGGATAGCGACAGCGCCGCCAAGGGGGCGGGCGAACCGGACTGGCTGGTCGACGAACCGCTGGAACGGACAGACGCGGCGGCAGAGCCTGCCACCGCGACGCCATGGCGCGTGCTGATCGTCGATGACGATGTCGACGTGCACGTGGTGACCAAGTTCGCCCTCAGCCAGGCCAGCTTCCAGGGTCGCAGGCTGAGCTTTTTGCACGCGTATTCGGGCGCCGAGGCGCTGGCCTTGCTGCGCAGCACACCCGATATCGCCGTCGTGTTGCTCGATGTGATCATGGAGACTCAGGATGCCGGGCTGCAAGTGGCGCGCCAGATCCGCGAAGATCTGCACAATACCGCCGTGCGCATCATCCTGCGCACGGGCCAGCCCGGCCAGGCGCTGGAGCACCGCATCATCATCGACTACGACATCAACGATTTCTGGTGCAAGACGGACCTGACCACGCGCAAGTTGTTTACCACCGTGATCGCCTCGCTGCGCACCTACGCCACCTTGCGCGAAGCGGAGCAACAAGTCGCCGAGCTCGCCGCAGCCCTGGCCCAGTGCGGCAACACGCCGGCGGCGCCGGCCGGCGGTACCCCCTGAACCCGGCCGCTACTTTCAGTCATAAAAACAAGAGCACTGGATAAGCATACAGGCTTGTGGAATGCCCCATTTTGGCCCATTTTGCCGGCCCATCGCATGTGCCGAGCAGCCCCAATTTCCTAAGTGGCGGATTGTTAAGCCCTTTTTCAGATATCCACACGGACTGTGGATATCTTTGTGGATAAGGCCCTATTGACAGCCCTCAAAGCCACAGCCCGTGCGGCTTTCAATAAACTGCTCAATCAAACAGCAAAAATAAAATCCATTAAAATCAAGCACTTGGAAACTCACACATAATCACAAGAAAATTATTTCGCCAATTTCGTTAACCCATCATTTGTGCATAACTGAGCCGTAATGATCAATCCGACAACACCGGGCTCACGCTGCCGGCAACACAGTTGCCGTGCGGATACTCAATGCACGGTCTGGCGGCGCTGCTCCGGATGCAGCAGCACGCGCTCGATCAGTTCGGGGGCGACATTGTATGACTTCAGGTATTCGAGCGCGCACAAGGTGCTGAAGGCTGCCTGCACGGCGATGCCCAGGTTGACGATATCGCACATCTTCTGGTCCACGCGAGCATGGCGCACCACAGGTATGACGGGCATGTGCAAGGTTTCTTGGGAATTAGGCATGATGAATGACTCCTGCGGAAGGTAGACATGGCGGGAAGCGGCAGCGGAGAGCGGAGCCGGGATGGCAGCGTGGAAGAGTAACAGCGAAAGTATTGCCGAAAAACGCGCGATGTCAATGCCAGCCAGTTATTCCCATGCAGTTTTTTTCTGATACACAAGGCCGCACGTCTAAGGCAGATCAAACGCAGCGCCTGTCGCCAACCTAATATGGACTTGCTGTCAACACGCGGCGTTCGCACTGCATGGACGAGGAGACACGACATGAATACAACACCCGATCCAGCCAAAAATCCCGGCGACATCGCCCCTTCCGGCACCCCCGGCACCGGTGAAAACGTCTGCACGCATTGCCAGGGCCGGGGCACTAGGGCGGATGGCCAGCCCTGTCCCATGTGCGGGGGCACGGGCGTGGTTATCGCCGGCATCGGCGGGGGCTGAGCCATGCCTGGACAAGGGCATGGGAAAGAAGTACGGACATAAGCATGGACAAGGCGAAGCAGGCACAGCGATAATCAGCCATGCCCGCACCTTCCACCCTTCCTCCCGACCTGCCCCGCCCGCAACCGACTTCGCTTGCCGACCTGTTCTTCTCGTTCACCTGGCTGGCCCTGCAAGGCTTTGGCGGCGTGCTGGCCGTGATCCAGCGTGAGATGGTCGAGCGCAAGCGCTGGCTGACGCAGGAAGAATTCCTGGAAGACTGGGCCGTGGCGCAAATCATGCCCGGGCCGAATGTCGTCAACCTGTCGCTGATGGTGGGCGGGCGCTATTTCGGCTTGAAGGGCGCGCTGACGGCGCTGGCCGGCATGCTGGCCGCGCCCCTCGTCATCGTGCTCGTGCTGGGCGTGCTGTACACGCGCTTTGGCGACAACCCGCAGATGGCGGGCGCCCTGCGCGGCATGGCGGCCGTCTCGGCCGGCATGATCGCCGCCACGGGCGTGAAACTGGCGACCGCGCTGACCAAGCATCCGCTGCCCTTGTGGCTGACCTTGTCCATCACCGTGCTGGGCGTGCTGATGGTGGCGATCTTCCGCTGGCCCCTGCTGTACATCCTGCTGGGCCTGGGCGGCATCGGCTGCCTGCTCACCTATCGAAAGCTGTCCACATGAATCCGCCCTTGCAACTGGTGTTGAGCACGGGCGACTGGCTGAACCTGTTCGGCCACTACCTGATGCTGTCGCTGATGTCGATCGGCGGCGCCATTTCCACCACCTCCGAAATGCACCGTTTCCTCGTCGAGCAGCACGGCTGGCTGACGCAGGCGCAATTCAATGAATCGATCGCCATCGCCCAGGCCGCGCCCGGCCCGAACGTGCTGTTCGTTGCCCTGATGGGCTGGAACGTGGGCATGAACGCGGGCAGCTACACGGCCGCCTACCTGGGCGTGTTCATCACCATGGTGGGCATCATGCTGCCCAGCACCACCCTGACCTACGTGGCGGCCCAGTGGGGCTACCGCAACCGCGACCTGCTCCCCGTGCGCGCCTTCAAGCAAGGCATGGCGCCCATCGTCGTCGCCCTCCTGATTTCCACGGGCATGATTTTGGGCGGCGCCAACCATGACATCCGCACCGACTGGCCCCTGTGGAGCTTGTCCATCGTGGCCGGCCTGATCATCTGGCGCACGAAGATCCATTTATTGTGGCTGCTGGCGGCAGGGGCCGTGCTGGGCTGGTTCCAGCTCGTCTGACCTCACACGGCCAGGTGCCGCTTCACGTCCTCGCCAGCCATCTGTTCCGCATTGCCGCTGGCGACGACACTGCCGCGCGACAGGACGATGAATTCGTCGGCCAGTTCGCGGGCAAAATCGAAATACTGTTCGCACAGCACGATGGCCATGTCGCCCCGCTGTTTCAACAGGCTGATCACCCTGCCGATATCCTTGATGACGGAGGGCTGGATGCCTTCCGTCGGCTCATCGAAGATGATCAGCTGCGGCTCGGCCAGCAGGGCGCGGGCGATGGCCAGTTGCTGCTGTTGCCCACCGGACAAATCACCGCCACGCCGCTGCAGCATCTCCTTTAATACCGGAAACAGTTCATACACGTGGGGATCGATGCGCGAAGCCTGCCTGCCCCGCTTGCTCGCCATACCCATCAGCAAGTTTTCCTCGACCGTCAGGCGCGCAAAGATGTCGCGCCCCTGCGGCACGTAGGCGATGCCCAGCTTGGCGCGCGCATGCGGCGTCAGTTTCGTGATGTCACGTCCCTGGAACACCACCTTGCCCTGCGCCACGGGCAGCACGCCCATCAGGCATTTCAACAAGGTCGTCTTGCCCACGCCATTGCGTCCCAGCAAGGCCAGACATTCGCCCTTGCGCGCCGACAAACTGATGCCGCGCAAGGTGTGCGAGGAACCATAGTATTGATTCAATTGTTCGACTTCCAGCATGGTTACCTTCCCAGATAAACTTCGATGACGCGCTCGTCGGCCTGCACTTCGTCCATGCGGCCCTGCGCCAGCACGGACCCTTCATGCAGCACGGTAACGATGCCTTGCCGGGCAATTTCCGTGACAAAACCCATGTCGTGCTCGACCACCATGATCGAATGTTTGCCGCGTAATTCATTGAGCAATTCCGCCGTGCGCGCCGTTTCCGCATCCGACATGCCGGCCACGGGTTCGTCCAATAGAATCAGCTGCGGCTCCTGCATCAGCAGCATGCCGATTTCCAGCCACTGCTTTTGCCCGTGCGACAGCAAACCGGCCGGCCGCGCCTCGTGGCCATTGAGGCGGATCAGGTGCAATATCGCTTCGATCTTGCCTGCCTGCTCCGAGCTTAAACGCGCAAACAGGGTGGGCGCCACGCGCTTGTCCATCTTCATCGCCAGTTCCAAGTTGTCGAACACCGTGTGCTGCTCGAACACGGTGGGGCGCTGGAACTTGCGCCCGATACCCGCGTGGGCGATTTGCGCTTCCGTCATCGTCGCCAGATTCATGGTCTGGCCAAACCAGGCCGTGCCGGACGTGGGCCGCGTCTTGCCGGTGATCACGTCCATCATCGTCGTCTTGCCCGCGCCGTTAGGGCCGATGATGCAGCGCAACTCGCCGACAGAAATGTCGAGACTGAGCTTGTTGATGGCCTTGAAACCGTCGAAGGACACGCTGATGTCTTCCAGGTACAAAATCGCGCCATGCGTCGTGTCGACACCCTCGCCTTTGACGCGCGAATAGCTGGCGCCCGTTTCCGTGCCTGCCATGCCGGGCAACATGCGGATACTCATGCGGCCTCCTCTGCCACGACGGCCGCTTTCTTGCGTCTGAGCTTGCTCAACACGCCGAGCATGCCTTGCTGCATGAACAGGGTGACGACGATGAACAGCAAGCCCAGCGCGAACAGCCACAGTTCCGGCAAGGCGGCCGTGAACCAGCTTTTCAAGCCGTTGACGGTGAAGGCGCCCAGGATGGGACCGATCAAGGTGCCCCGCCCACCGACAGCCACCCACACGACCATCTCGATGGAATTCGCCGGTGACATTTCGGACGGGTTGATGATGCCCACTTGCGGCACGTACAAGGCGCCGGCGATGCCGCACAGCACGGCCGACAAGGCCCAGACGAACAGCTTGAACCACAGCGGGTTGTAGCCGAGGAACATCAAGCGCGCCTCGCTGTCGCGCACGCCCTGCAGCACCCTGCCCAGTTTCGAGCGGACGATGGCGCGCGCGCCGATCAAGGCCGCCAGCAGGAAGGCCAGGGTCAGCAGGAACAGCACGGCCCGGGTGGCGGGCGCCGTGATGCTGTGGCCGAGGATGGTCTTGAAATCCGTGAAACCATTGTTGCCGCCAAAGCCGGTGTCATTACGGAAGAACAAGAGCATGAAGGCATACGTCATCGCCTGCGTGATGATGGAAAAATACACGCCCTTGATGCGCGAGCGAAACGCAAAGTAACCGAAGACAAAAGCCAGCACGCCCGGCACCAGCACGACGAGGGCCATGCAGTACCAGAAGTGTTCCGTGAAGGCCCAGTACCACGGGTAGGTTTTCCAGTCGAGAAAGACCATGAAGTCGGGCAAGCTGCTGTGGTACTGGCCCTGCTCGCCGATGGCGCGCATCAGATACATGCCGTGGGCATACGCGCCCAGCGCAAAGAACACGCCGTGTCCCAGCGACAGGATGCCCGTGTAGCCCCAGACGAGGTCCAGCGCCAGTGCGGCCAGCGCGTAGCACATGAACTTGCCCACCAGCGCCACCGTGTAGGCGGACACGTGCAAGGCATGACCTTCGGCAAACGCCAGGTTAAAGATCGGCAACATTGCCGCCAGCAGCGTGCAGGCGGCAATGACCAGCCAGACGGGCCGCGTGAACAGGCCCTGCTTTATCGGATAGGAGGTAGTCATTCGACGCTGCGTCCCTTCATGGCAAACAGGCCCTGCGGCCGGCGCTGGATGAAAATGATGATGAACACGAGAATGGCGATCTTCGCCAGCACGGCGCCCGCCACCGGTTCGAGAAATTTGTTCACTTCGCCCAGGCCCAGCGCGGCGATCACGGTGCCGGCCAGCTGGCCCACGCCGCCCAGCACCACCACCATGAAGGAATCGACGATGTAGCTTTGGCCCAGGTCCGGTCCCACGTTGCCCAGCTGCGACAAGGCCACGCCACCCAGCCCCGCGATGCCGGAACCGAGGCCGAAAGTGAGCATGTCGACCTTGCCCGTGGCCACACCCACGCAATCGGCCATTCGGCGGTTTTGCGTGACGGCCCGCACGAACAGGCCCAGGCGCGTCTTGTTGAGGATCAGCCACACGGCCATCACGACAAGGACGGCGAAGACGATTATGGCCAGGCGGTTGTACGGCAGCACGAGGCCGCCCAGCACGGTGACGCCGCCCGACATCCACGCGGGATTGGCCACTTCCACGTTTTGCGCGCCGAAGATCGTGCGCACCGTCTGCATTAGGATCAGGCTGATGCCCCAGGTGGCCAGCAGGGTTTCCAGCGGCCGCCCGTACAGCCAGCGGATGACCGTGCGCTCAAGCGCCACGCCCACCAGTCCCGCGACGAGAAAGGCGGCCGGCAAGGCGGCCAGCAGATACGCCTCCTGCAGGCCAGGCAAATAGGTGCGAAAAAATAGCTGGCACAGATACGTCGTGTAAGCGCCTATCATCAGTAATTCGCCATGCGCCATATTGATGATGCCCATCAAGCCGAAGGTGATGGCCAGCCCCAAGGCGGCCAGCAGCAGCACGCTGCCCAGAGAGATGCCGTAGAAGACATTGCCGGCGAATTCCATGCGTGCCACTCGTCCCTTGATCTGGCCCATGGTGTCGATGGCGGCCAGCTGCACGGCCTCGTCCGGTTCACCCCCTTTCTCCAACATGGCTTGCAGCACGGGCAGCAAGCGCGCATCGCTGCTGCCCGCCAGGTCCTGCACGGCCTGCTTGCGCGTGACGGCGTCTGGCGCATGCAGGTTGGCGCTGGCGATCAGCACTTGCAATATCTGCTGGATCTCGGCATCGCTCTCTTGCGCCAGCGCCTTGTGGATCAAGGGCAGCTGCGCCGGATCGACGGATTGCTGCAGCGCCCGCGCGGCAGCCAGGCGCGTGCTCCGCTCAGGCGCCAGCAGTTTCAGCCCCGACAGAGCGCCCGCCACGGCCGAGCGCAAGCGGTTGTTGACCATGACGCCATCGATGCCGTCCGGCAGAGGCACGCTCTTGCTGGTCGACGGGTCATACGCCAGCTCGCCGTCGACGATGTAGACCTTGCCGTCGGGCGCGGCATATAACTGATCGTCCTGCAAGGCTTGCAGCACACGGGCGGCCTCGGGCGTGGCCAGGGCGGCGATCTGGGCGACGGCGGCGACTCTGGTATCGGGGTCGTCGCCGGATAGCGGCTTGAGCAGGTCGGGAGGGATGGCGGCCTGCGCTGACAACGGCAACAGGCAAAGTAATAGCAAAATACGACGTAGCAGACGCATGCGGAAAGACCTCTCATCGTTATTTCAGCCCAAGCGAAAATCTGGGGTCAGACAGGGACACCAAGTCCCGTCGGGGGAATTCGTCCCAATGGGACGAATTCCGATCGCGAAGCGACTGACCCCGGCCTTTTGGCCGCTAACTCATAACTTCTGCTTGCCCTCATTCCCCTTGATAAACGGGCTCCACGGCTGGGCACGTATCGGTTCCTTGGTTTTCCACACGACATTGAATTGCCCATCGGCCTTGATCTCGCCGATCATCACGGGCTTGTGCAAATGGTGATTGGTGGCGTCCATGGTCAGGGTGAAGCCCGATGGCGCTTTCACGCTCTGGCCGGCCATGGCGGCGATCACCTTGTCCGTGTCCGTCGACTTGGCTTTTTCCACGGCTTGCGCCCACATGTGGATGCCGACATAGGTCGCTTCCATCGGGTCGTTCGTCACCACCGAACCCGCGTTCGGCAGCTTTTGCGCCACGGCATAGGCTTTCCACTGTTTGATGAAAGTCGTATTCACGGGATTCTTGACGGACTCGAAATAATTCCACGCCGCCAGGTGGCCAAGCAAGGGCTTGGTATCGATGCCGCGCAGCTCTTCCTCGCCCACGGAAAACGCGACGACGGGTACGTCCGTGGCTTTCAAGCCGGCATTGCCCAGTTCCTTGTAGAACGGCACGTTCGAATCGCCATTGATGGTGGAAATGACGGCCGTCTTGCCGCCCGTGGAAAACTTCTTGATGTTGGCGACGATGGTTTGATAGTCGGCATGGCCGAACGGTGTGTAGACCTCGCTGATATCGCTATCCTTGACACCCTTGCTTTTCAGAAAGGCGCGCAGGATCTTGTTGGTGGTGCGCGGATACACGTAATCCGTGCCCAGCAGCACGAAGCGCTTGGCGCCGCCGCCATCCTTGCTCATCAGGTATTCGACGGCGGGAATGGCCTGCTGATTCGGTGCGGCGCCCGTATAAAACACGTTCTTTTCCAGTTCCTCGCCCTCGTATTGCACCGGATAAAACAGCAGGCTGTTGAGTTCCTTGAACACCGGCAAGACGGATTTGCGCGACACGGACGTCCAGCAGCCGAACACGACGGCAACCTTATCCTGCGCCACCAGCTGGCGCGCTTTTTCCGCAAACAAAGGCCAGTTCGACGCCGGGTCGACGACGACGGCTTCCAGCTTCTTGCCCAGCACGCCACCCTTGGCATTGATCTCGGCGATCGTCATCAAGGCCACGTCTTTCAGCGACGTTTCGGAAATGGCCATGGTGCCCGACAGGGAGTGCAAAATGCCCACCTTGATCGTATCGGCGGCCAAGGCTGCCTGCATGGTGATGGACGTGGCCAGGGCCAGTGCGCCGGCGGCGGCCGCTTTCAGGATGATGCGTCGTGACATGGGGACTCCTGTGTAGGGTTCGTGGGGGTCGAGCTGAGCATACGATGTTGTTAAAGCAGAATGCATGCCAGGCACATTGCCCTGGAGTGGCGGGGGCGGGGCGACAGGGCGGCGCGCGGCCCACCGTTTTGGTGCAGCAGCGCCACTTCCTGGGGAATCTGGAATTATCTAAAAACTAATTGAGCTTTCTTGATAAGCGCACTAAGATATGACTCTCTTGCGCCGCACTGCCTGGCGGCGTAAGTAAACATGAAATCAGCGTGGTACTTGCTTCTTTCCCTTTACTTCACTTACTTAGGTAGTTCACTCATGAAAAATATGATCGCGGGCGTATGCGCCCTGTTGCTGTTGAGCGCATGCGCCGCACCTACGGCCCCGGCGGGTGGCGTCAGCACGAGCCAGGTCAAGGTCGACGATGAAGGCAGTACCGGCAGCAATATCAAGAAACGTCCGAAAAAAGCGGCCGAAGTCGTGTCTACCAACACGGCAAACCATCACGCTTGATCAAGCTGCGGCAAGCATGTAACGCCGCTCCAGGGCCTGCCGCGCGCAGGCCCTGTTCACGTCTGCGGCGCGCGCCTAGCGCTTGATGCCGCGCAAACGACGCCAGCCCTTGCGGCCCAGCGGGAACAACAGCACGAAAGCGATCAGCCACGGCAGGATGTACGCCATGGCCGTGATGGCGTTGGCCACGCCTTCCGACAGGTTGTCCGTAAAATTGCCCAGCGACCGCTTGACAGGCGTCCAGAACGATTGCTTGCCTTCGGCGCTGATGGCCACGTTCAGCAAGTCCGTATCGATGCGCTGCATCAACAGCGCGTTGGCCGCCGTCGCCTGCTCCAGTTCCACTTGCACGGTGGCCAGCTCCTTGGTCACCTTGATGAGGGCGTCGACGTTCGCACCCGAGCGCTTTTCCAGGTCTTGCAGCTGGGCCTGGTACTGCTTGAGCATCTCCAGACGCTTCTTGCTGTCGAGCACAGGTCGGCCCAGGTCTTCCACCTTGGTGCCCTGGCTGGTGACGTCGCCTTCGGCCGCGACCAGCGCGACGAGCTTCCTGATGCCGGCCGGCTTGGCGCGCATGCTGATGCGCGCGTGCACGTAACGGCCACTGTCGAGGCTGGAATCGAGCAGCAAACAGCCGTTTTCCGTATCGGCCTTGCAGGCGGCGACCACTTTTTCATACAGGGGCCGCACTTGCGCCTCGTGCGTATCGACGCTGATGCTATGCTCATAGGCAAGAAACTCGCTGCCCTTTTCCTTGCCATCGAGGCGCGCGGCGCTCGATTGCCCGCCGCTCTCGCCCTTGCCGCCGCAACCGGCCAGCAGCATCAGGCCGATCAAACCCACATACACTTTTTTCATGATTTCTTTCCTGGATTATTTTTGCAGCGGCAGCAATGTGATATCAGGCAAGTTCGCCGCTACGTCCTGCACGGTCGCATGGCCGGTCAGGGACGCCACCACCTGCGGCAGCGGTTCCGCCCAGATTTCCGGCAAGTCGCGCTCCTCGGGCGCCAGCACGGGAAAGGCCAGCTGCTCGCGTGGCGGCACGAAGGCGGCATCGACGCCGGGCTTGTTGCCGCGCGCATCGATGCGGTACCAGCCAAAGTCCTGCAGATACACGGCGTTCAAGCCATGCAGGCAAAACGGCGGCCCCACTTCGCCGACGGCCAGGCGCTGGTAGCACAGGCCGGCAGGAATGCCGTTGGCGCGCAGCAGCGCGGCCAGCAGATGGCTCTTCGCATAACAATAGCCCGTGCCATGCTGCAAGACGTCGGAAGCGCGGCAGGTAACGGGATTGCGCCGGTAATCCCAGCTGTGGGCCACCTCGTCGCGCACGAAGGCAAAGCAGCGGGCCGCGATGGCGGCGTCGCCCACGGCGCCTGCAGCCAGTGCGGCCGCCTTGGCGCGCACGGCCGGATGATCGCTGTCGATATACAGGCTGCTGCCTAGATAGGGGGAAAAGTCGGTAGACATGGCATAAAGGCAATGCGAAAAGATAATGCGCGATTTTAGTCGAAGCGGCGCAACATTCACCGTTTCTTTGCGCAGGAACAAAGAAAATCCACGCATCAGGCTGGCTGCGCGGGGGGCGGCGACTTTGGCGCCGGCCCGGTAGCTGGTATCATGCGGGCAAACGCAGCCGGCCCTATAGACCCGGCACAGGCACTACCCTGCGAAGCGGCCCCGCCATCGGGCGCGCCGCCGACGCCTCCCTACAGATCAGAGAAACGAGTTCCCTATGAGCACATCATCGTCCCACCCATCGTTCTGGCGCAGAGTCCCGCTGGCTTTCGGCGCCTTCTTCAGCACCCTGTCGGACGCCGCCTATGCGGCCCGCGTGGAAAAGCTGTCCTTGCCCGAGGCTGCTCCCGTCGCGCCAGTGGCTCCGGCGCCAGCCCCCGTGCCGACGCCGGCCGCCGCGCCCGTCATTTTGAAGGAAGCCACGCCGGACGCGGCCCTGCAATTGCTGGCCCTGCTGCAACGCGAAGCGCGATTGATCGACTTCACCCAGGAAAACCTGGGCAGCCATGCCGACGCCGACATCGGCGCGGCCGCCCGCGTCGTGCATGAAGGCTGCGCCAAGGTCATGCGCGAATATTTCACCATCGACGCCGTGCGCCAGGAAGCCGAAGGCAGCCGCATCGTCCTGCAGGAAGGTTTTGACAGCGCCCAGGTGCGCCTGACGGGCAACGTGGTCGGTTCCGCGCCATTCACGGGCACCCTCAGCCACCGCGGCTGGCGCGCCTCCAGCGTGCGCCTGCCGAAACTGAGCGAGCAGCACGACGCCGCCATCCTGGCACCGGCCGAGGTGGAACTGTGAACGACGCAAGGAACGCCACCCCGAACACCCCGCGCTACGCCATCGGCATCGACCTGGGCACCACCCACAGCGCCCTGTCGTATGTAAACCTGGTCGAGAGCGACGGCGAAAAGTCCAGCCACGGCGTGCTGAAAGTGCCGCAACTGTCGGCGCCGGGCACCGTCGAAGAACTCTCCTTGCTGCCATCGTTCGTCTACCTGCCGCACGCCGATGAAGTGGCTGCCGGCGACCTGGCCCTGCCGTGGGTTACCGAAGAAGCGGAAGCGCCGTTCGTCGTCGGCGAAATGGCCCGCAGCCGCGGCGCCACCACGCCTATCCGTCTAGTGTCGAGCGCGAAAAGCTGGCTGTGCCACCCTGGCGTGGACCGCCGCGCGGCCATCCTGCCGAACGATGCGCCGGCGGAAGTGGCGCGCATCTCGCCGATCACGGCCGCCACGCGCTACCTGACGCACTTGCGCCAGGCCTGGGACAACGCCCACCCGCAAGCGCCGTTCGCCGAGCAGGAAATCACGGTGACGATTCCCGCTTCGTTCGATCCGGCCGCGCGCGAGCTGACGATGGAAGCGGCGAAGGCGGCTGGCTATTCCTCATTGACCTTGCTGGAAGAGCCGCAAGCGGCCCTGTACAGCTGGATCCAGACGAGCGAAGGACGCTGGCGCAAGGAAGTCAAGCCGGGCGACATCATTTTGGTGGTCGACGTGGGCGGCGGCACCAGCGACTTTTCGCTGATCGCCGTGCTCGAGCGCGACGGCGTGCTGGAGCCGCACCGCGTGGCCGTCGGCGAACACATCCTGTTGGGCGGCGACAATATGGACCTGGCCCTGGCCCACCTGGTGGCCCGCAAGCTGGCCGCCAACGGCACCCAGCTCGACGCCTGGCAAATGCGCGCGCTCACGTATGGCTGCCGCAGCGCCAAGGAAAGCCTGCTGGCCGACAGCGGCATGGAAACGGCGCCCATCGTCGTGCCGAGCCGCGGCTCGAAACTGATCGGCGGCTCCATCCGCACGGAACTGACGCGCGCGGAAGTGTCCACCTTCATCCTCGACGGCTTCTTTCCGCAAGTGGAAGCGTCGAGCCGCCCTGCCGTGCGCACACGCGCCGGCCTGACGCAACTGGGCTTGCCGTATGCACAGGACGCGGCCATCACGCGCCACCTGGCCGCCTTCCTGGGCCGGCAAGTGGCGGCGACCAGCGAACTGGAAGGCTTTGCGGGCCGCCAGGCGGACGGCGCCAGCTTCTTGCATCCGACGGCCGTGCTGTTCAACGGCGGCGTCTTCAAGTCCGACTTGCTGGTCCAGCGCATCATGGCCACCGTCAACGACTGGCTGTACATGGAAGGCGCGGAACCGGCGCGCATGCTGGCCGGGGCCGACCTGGACCTGGCCGTGGCCCGTGGCGCCGCCTACTACAGCTACGTGCGGCGCGGCCATGGCGTCCGCATCCGCGGTGGCACGGCCAGTTCCTTCTATGTCGCCATCGAATCGGCCATGCCCGCCATCCCCGGCATGGAACCGCCGATCCAGGCCCTGTGCGTGGCGCCGTTCGGCATGGAAGAAGGCAGCGAACTGGAATTGCCGGGCCAGCAATTCGGCCTCGTCGTGGGCGAACCAGTACACTTCCGCTTCTTCGCCTCGTCCACGCGCCGCAACGACCAGATCGGCGACTTGCTCGACTTCTGGGGTCCCGATGAATTGCAGGAACTGAGTGAAATCCAGGCGACGTTATCCGCCGAAGGCCGGTCGGCCGGCGACGTGGTGCAAGTCAAACTGCACGCGCGCGTGACGGAAGCGGGCACCCTGGAACTGCTGGCCGTTTCCCCGGACGGCGCCGAGCGCTGGAAAGTGGAATTCGACGTGCGCGGCACGCCGCAGCAATAAGCATGCGCGGCGCTGCGGGCAAGCCGGCCTTCCTGGTCGGCATCGACCTGGGCACCACCAACACGGTGGTGGCCTATGCAGATGCTACCGATACGCAGGCGGGAATAAACCTGTTCGCCATCGAGCAGCTGGTCGCTCCCGGCGAAGTGGGCGCACGCCCCCTGCTGCCCTCGCTGCGCTACCACCCTGCCGCCGGTGAACTGGCGGCGGGCGACTTGCAGCTGCCGTGGCCGCAGCAGGACGTCGCAGGCGTGGAATCTGCCGTGCTGGGGGCGCTCGCGCGCCAGCTCGGCGCGCAGGTGCCGGGCCGGCTCGTTTCCAGCGCGAAGAGCTGGCTGTCGCATGCGAACGTGGATCGCCAGGCGCCCATCCTGCCGTGGGGCGCCGATAGCGACGTGGCCAAGGTGTCGCCCGTGGCGGCCAGCGCCAGTTACCTCGCGTATGTGCGCGCCGCGTGGAATCACCGCTTCCCGGGCTCTCCCCTGGAAGAGCAGGAACTGGTGCTGACGATCCCCGCCTCGTTCGACGAGGGTGCGCGCGCACTCACATTGGCATCGGCGCGCATGGCGGGCTTGCCCACCTTGCGACTGGTGGAAGAACCGCAGGCCGCTTTTTATGATTACCTGCAGCGCCGGCGCGCCACCCTGCGCGACGACCTGGCCGACACGCGCCGCATTCTGGTATGCGACGTGGGCGGCGGCACCACCGATTTCAGCCTGATCGACGTGGCCTTCGATGACGACGGCGAACCGCAGCTCACGCGCAGCAGCGTGGGCAACCATTTGATACTGGGCGGCGACAATATGGACCTGGCGCTGGCCCACCTCGTGGAAACGCGCATGGCCGCTGGCAACGAAGGCGGCATGAAACTCTCGGCCGCGCGATTGTCGCAGCTGATGGAACGCTGCCGCGCCGCCAAGGAACTGCTGCTGTCGCACGACGCACCCGAGAGCGCCACCGTCACCCTGCTGGGCGCGGGATCGCGTTTGATCGGTGGCAGCCGTTCCGCCGACGTCACGCGCGAGGAAGTGGCGGCCATGGTGGTCGACGGCTTCTTCCCGAAGGTGGAACTCACCGAGACAGCGAAAAAAGGCCGCGCCGGCATCGTCGAATTCGGCCTGCCGTATGCGCAGGACGCGGCCATCACGCGCCACCTGGCCAGCTTTCTGCAACAGCACCAAGGGGCACTGCCCGACACCCTGCTGCTGAACGGCGGCGTGTTCCGCGCCGACGCGCTGGCGCGTCGCCTGGCCGAGACCCTGGCGCACTGGCGCGGTGCTCCACTCACCATCCTGCATAACGATAATCCCGACGTGGCCGTGGCCCGTGGCGCCGTCGCCTACGCGCTGGCCCGCCGTGGCCAGGCGCCGCGCATCGGCGGCGGCTCGCCGCGCAGTTATTTCCTCGTGCTGGGCGAAGCGGGCAAGGACAATCGCGCCGTGTGCATCCTGCCCCGTGGCAGCGCCAGCGGCGAAGAAATCCGCCTGACGGAGCGGCTGTTCGCGCTGCGCCTGGGCCGGCCCGTGCGCTTCCACCTGGCCACCTCCCTCGCGGAAGCGGGCACGTCGCCGCAGCTGGGCGAGATCGTCGACCTGGACGCCGGAGAATACTTGCGCCTGCCGCCGCTGGCCAGCGTGCTGCAAGCGGAAAGCGGCGACAAGCGAGAAATCACCGTGCAGCTGGCAACCGTCATGACGGAAGTCGGGACTTTGGAAGTGCATTGCGTGGCTGAAGCCGACGCCAGCCAGCGCTGGCTGCTGGAATTCCAGTTGCGGGCTGGTAAGGAAGAGCAAGGCGATGACGAGGCTCAAGCCGTTTCGCCACGCATCAAGGAAGCGGTCGAAAAGATCGAACGCATCTTCGGCGGCAAGGCGCAAAAGGTCGAGACCAAGGAGGTGCGCCAGCTGCGCCAGCACCTGGAACGGGGGCTGGGAGGGCGTGAAAGCTGGGATACGCCGCTGCTGCGCCAGCTGTTCGACGCCCTGATGCTGCGCGCGCGCGGCCGGCGCCGCTCCGCCGAGCATGAGCGGGTGTGGCTGAACCTGGCCGGCTACTGCCTGCGTCCCGGCTATGGCGATGCGCTTGATCCATGGCGCATGGAGCAGCTGTGGGCCATGTTCGACGCGGGCGTGCAGCATCACAAGGACAACCAGGTGTGCGCCGAATGGTGGACTTTGTGGCGCAGGGTGACGGGCGGCTTGAATTCGGAGCAGCAATTGCGCCTGCTCGACGACTTCGCCTTCAACCTGCAAGCGGACGCGGCCCAGCGCGGCAGCCGCCCCGTCACCCTCGTGGGCGGCAGCGACGACGACATGCTGCGCCTGGGCGCGTCGCTCGAGCGCATCCCCGGCGCCTACAAGGCCGAAGTGGGCGCCTGGCTGCTGCAACGCCTGGACAAGGCCAGTAAAAAGGGCGAAGCGGCAGACACGAATACCCTGTGGGCGCTGGCCAGGGTCGGCGCGCGCCAGCCCTTCCACGGCAGCGCGCACGAAGTGGTCGACCGCGCCACCGTGGCCGACTGGCTGGCCGTGCTGCTGGCGTTGGACTGGAAAAAGACGGAACCGGCGGCGTTTGCCGCCGCCCACCTGGCACGCATGACGGGCGACCGCTCGCGCGACATCGACGACGAACTACGGGCCACCATCCTCGCCCGCCTGAAAGCCGTGGGCGCCCCGCCCCTGTGGCAGGCCATGGTCAGCGAAGTGACACAGCTGGACGAAGCTGTTACCCGCCGCATGCTGGGCGAGGCGCTGCCGCCGGGGTTGAAGCTGATCGGGTAAATTACCCCTCGTTACGCGCCCCACGATACCGCGGCAAGCCATCGGCCAATTTCACCCACTCCAGTTGCGTGTCCGTATAAATATGGCTGTGCGGCGGCAGTTGTTCCGGGTTGTCCAGGCTGCCGGTGGTCAAGCCGACCTCATCCGGGTCGCGCTCATCCTCGAACGTCAGCTGGGTGCCACAGCGGGGACAAAAACTGCGCGTGCAGTGTTCGCTGGATGCATAGGGCGTTGCCTCGCCCTGCAGCCAGCGGAAGTTCGCCCTCGGCACGCTGAACCAGGCGACAAACGGCGCGCCCGACGCGCGGCGGCACATCGAGCAATGGCAGGCCGTTTCATGAAAAGCGCCCGTGCCCGCTTCGTAGCGCACGTCGCCGCATAAACATCCTCCGCTCAGCATGGCATTCTCCTGCAAATGAAAAAGGCGCCCAGTGTAGCGCCGCTGCGGCGCCACGGTTTGCGCTAGATCAGGGCGACGATCAACAGCAGCACCGCCAGCGGCGCCTGCACCAGCACGATGCCCGGATGCGTGCGGCGCAGCTGGGCCCACACGGACAGGCCCGGCACTTCCTCGTGCGGATGGTGGGCTTCGTCGCGCAGCGACATCGCGTGCAGGAACATGCCGGCGATCAGGGGACCTGGATTGACCCACCAGCCCTGCTCGAGCAAGCCGCGCGACAAATAGATGGCCAGCGCGCCGATGGCAAATGGCGAAGCCCATACCAGCACCAGCATCAAACGGATGCCATAGAATTCCGCCAGGGTGCCCATGCGGTGCAAACGGCTGAAATCGTGGTCTTCCATGCGCCGGTCGATGGCCAGTTCGGCACGGCCGTACAGGGTCCACAGGCCGCCGAACAGACAGCCCAGCAGCACGCCGATGACGATGTCGGCCACGAACACCGCATATTTATTGACGTCGGCCGTGCCGATGCCCAGCGACGTGTGGGCGGCCGCGTGCAGGTGCAGGCCGGCCTGCTCGCCTTCGGCCGTCGTATAGCGGTCGCGCACATCATACGTGCTGCCGATATACACGACGTTCTTGCGCAACGCCCCGGCATCCACGCCGGCCTGGCCGTCGATCAGTTTGACGCGCGTACGCGTGGGGTTCAGGAATACCGGCGCCACGGCGGCCGGGTGAAACGGCGCGGTGACGGCGTTCTGTTCGGCCGCCGCCTTGGCGTCGCCGTGGATGACGGGCTCGAATGCCCAGCGCGCCAGCTCCTTTTCACTGCCCGTGCGCCGCGCCAGCTGGCACACGCGACCGGCCAGCGCCAGCACTTCCTTTTGCTCGGACAGGGCGGCCGGCATGGGCTGCTTCTGTTCTTGCTCGTCGGCGCCATGCGCCAGCTCGAAGGCCACGGCCGCCAGCACGGGACTTTTCAGCTCGATGCGCGTGACGGCGCCCATGCGTTCGCGGATACGCGGGTTGGCAAAGTGGATGCCGGCCGCGCAGCGCGCGCGTATCCACGGCAGATTCGCGTTCTGGTCCGATTGCTCGGGCAGGATCAGCACCAGTTGCCGGCCATGCGCGGCCAGCTGGTCCAGCAAGTGGTCCAGCGGCCGCTCGCCGTCCTTGTGCTGTTCGTACACGGCTGGCGCCAGGTCCAGGTCGATGGCCAGCACCTTGCTGCCGCGCGCGGCGGCGCTGGCGATCACTTGCTCCAGGCGCGTACGCTCCAGCGGTTCGCGCTCGTCGAAGACCTGTTCGAACGCGGGCTGGTCGATTTCGATGATGCCGGGGCGGTAGGCGGCGCCCGGGTCCTTGCCCCGGTCCAGCAACTGCTCCTGCGCCGCGCTGGCACGCAGCATGGCCGCATCGAGCCATTCGAGCACGTGAAAACCTTCCAGCGCCAGCATCAGCGCGGCGATCAGGCTGGCGCCGATCACGTGATGCAGCAGATGTGTGCCCGTCAGCTTGAAGGCCGAGCCAAGCTGGGCGGCTGGCCACAGCAGGCGCCGCCAGAGTGGCGGGCGCGGTTGATCCGGCTGGCTGGTTTCCACGGTGCGTTCCCCTTGCGTGCGATGCCTGAATGTCATTAAAGCAACAAATAATGACAAAAGGATAGTGTATTGCAGTTGTGCCCGTTTCGCCGCACAACTGGCACGGGTCAACCCGGCAGCCTACTGCGGCTTGGCCAGCAGCAGCTTGCCCAGCGCTTCGAAGGCCGGCGTGGTGGTCGGATCGTTGGCCGCGTTGGCCGCCGTCGGCGTCGAGGCGAAACGCACGATCACCATTTCCGCCTTTGGATCGATGTAGATGCGCTGGCCGTACACGCCGCGCGCCATGTAGGCGCCATGGTCGTTATGCGTGACCCACCACATGTCGCGGTAGCTCCAGCCCTTGAGCAAATCGTAGCCGCCCTTGGCGAACAGCTGCTTGTCGCCGCCACGGCGGATATTGTCGACGGCCGCCCGCGGGATGATTTGCTGGCCGTTGTAGCGGCCATCGTTGCGCAGCATCTCGCCGAAGCGGGCCAGGTCGCGCAAGCCTGCGCTCAAGCCGCCGCCGGCAAACGGCGTGCCCGTCGAATCGACCGACATGTAGGCATCCTGCTCGGCGCCCAGCTTTTGCCACACATGCTCGGACAGGTACTCATTGACGTTCTGCCCCGTGACCCTGGCGATGATCCAGCCCAGCACGTCGGAATTGATCGTGCGGTAGCCGAAGCCCTCGCCATGTTTTCCCTCATGCCGCACCGTTTGCAGGTACTCGAAATAACTGCGCGGTCCCGTGTAATCCTTCGGCTTGGGCAGCGGGTTGCCGGCCGCCGCGTGCTGCCACACTTCCGCGTTCGGGTCGGCGTAATCCTCGCTGAATTTCAGGCCCGTGGTCATGTCGAGCACCTGGCGCACGGTGGCGTCGCCAAACGCGGACTTGCCCAGTTCCGGCACATACTCGGCCACTTTCCTGGCTTGATCGAGCTTGCCTTCGGCCACCAGGGCCGCGCCGATGGTGCCCATCACGGACTTCGTCACCGACATGGCGCCATGCTGGCCGCCCTCCTTCAATACGCCGAAATAGCGCTCATACACGATGCGGCCCCGGTGCAGCACGACGATGCCGTCCGTGTAATTGGCGCCCAGCGACTGCTCCCACGTCATCGTCTCCTTCGCGCCCAGGGGCGTGAAGCGCAGGCTGTCGATATCCTTGCGCAGCGCGCGCGGCAAGGGCACGGGCGCTTTCAAGCCGCGCGCCACCGCCACCGTCGGCATCAGCTGGCGGAAGTGCGACACGCTCCAGCGCAGTTGCGGGAAATTGAAATAGCTGCCATCGTCGAAGCGGATGATTTTATCGGCCGGCGGCGGCGCGCCCACCATCCATTGCAATGCGGCCGGGTCGCTGGCGGCCGCCGACAGCGGTTTGGCAGCCACCTTGGTCGTCTCTGCCGCATGGGCGCCGGCGGCCAGCGCCAGGCAGGCTGCGGCCAAGGCCAAGCCGCGGGTTGGTGGCAGTGTCGTCATGCATTTCTCCTGTCATGGCTGGCGCGGCGGCGGCGCTCGCTTCATGCGATGGATGCTAACAGAGAAACTTTTTTATCTTGTCCTACGGCATCCTATTGTGCGGGCCAAGCGCTGAGACAAACGTCTCACGTGCGTGCCATGCTGCAGCGCAGGATGCACGCCCCCTCACTTCGTGCTAAAAACGAAAACACCATAAAAACAGACACGAGACACTGGAGAGCGCCATGCCCTACGTCCGCCAGACCAGCCATATCGACCGCGTGCGCGACCTGATCGCCGGCCGTATCGTCAACCCAGGGGCCGATACGGCCAGGCTGGCGTCGTCATACCGGCGCTCGCTGGACGACTACCGGCTCGACCCAGCCTCCACCACGGGGCCGCGCATCCTGACAGGCGCCGAACTGCGCGCCATCCAGCAATCCGAAGAAGATTTTCTGCGCTCCACGGGCCAGTGCCTGCCGCGCCTGCACGCCATGGTGCGCGAAGCGGGTTACTGCGTCATCCTCGCCAATGCGCGCGGCGTGACGATCGACTACGTGGTCGACACGGACCAGCGCAAGGATTTCAAGAAGGCGGGCCTGTACCCGGGTTCGTGCTGGTCGGAAGAGGAAGAAGGCACGTGCGGCATCGCCTCCGTTCTGCTCGACCACGAAGCCATCACCGTGCACAAGACCGACCATTTTCGCGCCGCGTTCACGGGCCTGACCTGCAGCGCGGCGCCGATCTTTTCGCCGCACGGCGACTTGATCGGCGTGCTCGATGCGTCGGCCCTGCGTTCTCCCGACGCGCGCGACAGCCAGCGCCTCGTCAAGCAGCTGGTGCGGCAAGGCGCGACCCTGATCGAAGACGGCTTTTTTCTCAAGTCCTACAGCCATTGCTGCATCCTGCTGGCGCACCGCAACCGCCACTTCGTGGAAGTGCAGCCGGAAATGCTGCTCGCCATCGACGAACATGGCGACATCGTCGCCGCCAACCGCTGCGCGCGCGACGTCATCGCGGGCCTGGACAGACTGCCGCGCCCCGTCGCCGAGGTGCTGGAAGTGCGCGCCGAACGGCTGTTCGATGCGCGCGCGGGACGCAGTCTGCTGTCCTTGCGCCTGGCCGGCGGCAGCACTTGGCTGCACGCCCGCGTGCGCGCGCCGCTGCGCCCGGCCAAGGCGCGTCCGCGCGCCATGCGCGAGGCGCCCGCCGCGCAAGACGTGGTGGCCTACACGGCGCCGGAACTGGCCGAACGCACGCGCATCGTCCACGCCATGAACGCCGCCAAATGGCGCCCGCTGCAGGCGGCCGCCATGCTGGGCATCTCACGCGCCACCCTGTACCGGCGCCTCAAGCAGCTGCACATCGTGGCGCCGCACCGGCAATGATGCGACAAACGCGCTGAGACTTCCGTCTCAATCGTCGCCATGCTGCGCTGCGCAATGCGGCGCAAGAACGCCAGTGTTACAACATCGTCAGCGGCAACACAGCCGCATCCCATCATAAAGTCAGCAGACTTGGAGGAGACACGATGCAAACCGATATCAACCCGCACGACCTGGCCGTGGCCGGCATCCTGGAGCAGCTCGAAGGTTTTCTTCGCGCCAGCGACGGCACGGGCGCCGCGCAACTGTTCGAACAGGATGGCTACTGGCGCGACCTGGTGCTGTTTACCTGGAACCTGAAAACCCTGGAAGGCCGCGAGCAGATCGCCGCCATGCTGACCGCCCAACTGGGCGCCGTGCAGCCGGTCTCCATCCGCATCGCCGATGGCGAGCATGCGGTGGAAGCCGGCGGCGTGCTGCAAAGCTGGATCACGGTGGAAACGAACGTGGCGCGCGGCGTGGGCTTCATCCGCATCCGCGACGGCAAGATCTGGACCCTGCTCACCACCATGAGCGAATTGAAGGGTTTTGAGGAAGCCAAGGGCGGCCGGCGGCCCATGGGCGCCGAACACGGCGCGCGTACGAATCGCAGCAGCTGGCTCGAGCACCGCGAACAGGAAGCAGCGGAACTGGGCTACACGCGCCAGCCCTACTGCGTCATCATCGGCGGCGGCCAAGGCGGCATCGCGCTCGGCGCGCGGCTGCGCCAGCTGAACGTCCCCACCATCATCATCGAGAAAAACGCCCGTCCCGGCGACAGCTGGCGCAAGCGCTACAAGTCCCTGTGCCTGCACGACCCTGTCTGGTACGACCACATGCCGTACATCCCGTTCCCCGACAACTGGCCCGTCTTCACGCCGAAGGACAAGGTCGGCGACTGGCTGGAAATGTACACCAAGGTGATGGAACTCAATTACTGGGGCTCGACGTCCTGCGAATCGGCCAGCTTCGACGAGACCACGGGCGAATGGACGGTGCAGGTGCTGCGCGATGGCCAGGCCGTCACCCTGAAACCGAAGCAGCTGGTGCTGGCCACGGGCATGTCGGGCAAGGCCAACATGCCGAAGTTCAAGGGCATGGACGTGTTCCAGGGCGAGCAGCAGCATTCGTCGCAGCATCCGGGGCCGGACGCGTATGTGGGCAAGAAGGTGGTCGTCATCGGCGCGAACAATTCCGCGCACGATATCTGCGCCGCCCTGTGGGAAGCGGGCGTGGATGTGACCATGGTGCAGCGCTCGTCGACGCACATCGTCAAGTCCGATTCCCTGATGGACCTGGCCTTGGGCGACCTGTATTCGGAACGGGCGCTGGCGGCCGGCATGACGACGGCCAAGGCCGACCTGACGTTCGCCTCGATCCCGTACAAAATCCTGGCCGACTTCCAGAAGCCCGTCTTCAAGGCCATCCGCGAGCGCGATGCGGACTTTTACGCGCGCCTGGAAGAACGGGGCTTCATGCTCGATTTCGGCGACGACGATTCCGGCCTGTTCATGAAATACCTGCGCCGCGGCTCCGGCTACTACATCGACGTGGGCGCCTCCGAGCTGGTCGCCGAAGGCAAGATCAAGCTGAAAAGCGGCGTCGGCGTGCAGGAATTGAAAGCCCATTCCATCGTGCTGTCGGACGGCACGGAACTGCCGGCCGACCTGGTGGTGTACGCCACCGGCTACGGCTCCATGAATGGCTGGGCGGCGGACCTGATCTCGCCCGAGGTGGCGAACAAGGTGGGCAAGGTGTGGGGACTCGGGTCAAGCACGACCAAGGATCCTGGCCCGTGGGAAGGCGAGCAGCGCAATATGTGGAAGCCCACGCAGCAGCAGGCGCTGTGGTTCCATGGCGGTAACCTGCACCAGTCGCGCCACTATTCCCAATACCTGTCGCTGCAGCTGAAGGCGCGCATGGAAGGCTTGAACACGCCCATATATGGGCAGCAGGAGGTGCATCACCTGGCGTGATCGTCTTGCATGCCTGGCGCATGTCGGCTTATGTCGGATTACGCGCGGCGTTGCCGCGCTAATCCGACCTACTGTCGAAAAAGCGGTGGTTTTGGGCCCGCCGCTTCTTGCGGCACCTGCAAAACCACGTAGGTCGGATTAGCGCGCAAGCGCGTAATCCGACACAATGTTGGCGCATGCCGGAATACACACGAAAA